>DATMYA010000054.1 GCA_035561135.1 Clostridia bacterium | reverse complement strand
GTCATCATCGCCTGGAAGGCACGCTTTGCCTCACCGCCACCAGCCGCAAGCGCATCGGTTAGCGCGCGCGGGGTAATTTGCCAGGAGAGGCCCCAGCGGTCCTTGCACCAACCGCACGCGCTTTCTTGGCCGCCATTCCCGACAATCGCGTTCCAGTAGCGATCCGTCTCTTCCTGATTCTCCGTCGCGATCTGGAAAGAAAAGGCTTCGCTATGCCTGAACGCCGGGCCGCCGTTGAGACCGAGACAGGGAACGCCGAGGACGGTGAATTCCACCGTCAGCACATCGCCCTCCTTGCCGCCCGGAAAGTCACCGGGCGCATGGTGAACAGCGGTCACATTACTGTCCGGAAAGGTGGCGGCGTAAAAGCGCGCCGCGTCATGCGCGTCCTTGTCGAACCAGAGGCAGATCGTGTTCTTTGGCTTCATATCCGTGTCTCCTTGTGCTCGATAAAGCGAAGGTCGCGATCTACGCGTCGATCCGATCGGTGACCACCAGGGGATGTCCTGATCTGCTGCAGCCGACGCTTGAAATTGATCGCCCCATCCTACCTTTCTGAATATTATCGCTGGCTCGACAACGAGATCCGAAGGCTATGACGGGCCAATGTGCGTCCCGATCCAGGTTCCTTCTAGACATCAGTCGCGCAAGACGGGAGACAAGCCAACACACTCATACTGGAATGCAGCCAGCGGGACACCGAGCGGATCGTCGGCAAACCGGAAATTGCGCCGGATTGCGAACGATAAGTCGGCTTCCGGCTGGAAAATTCCATATAGTTGGTGACTCGTCCGGAGCGACATGTCCCGGCCATTTCGGCACCTGCCGCCATAAGTTGCGTGCGGTTATTATGCCGTTCGTGCCGCAATCGATCACGCATTGGGCACGAGCACGATCTTGCCGATCACGCCTCCCTTCCCGAGCCGCTCGTGCGCGTGTCGTGCCTCCGTAAGGGGAAGCCGCTGCGCGATGAGCGGCTTGATTTTCTTCTGTTGAAGCAGGTTGAATAGCGCGATCAAATCCTGTCGAAACAATGACGGCCTCAGCCGTTTGAGCGTCTGGATGCTGTAAGGGACCACCCGTTTCCGGCCCGGGAGAAGCCAGCCGCCGGCAATGTACAGCCCAAAAATGGCAATTCCACGAAAGCGATGACGACCACCAGGACGACCGGACGCCAATCGCCCCCCACTTAGCGACGAAGTAAGGCCATATGCCACGACCGTGCCGCCAGGACGCAGAGCATTGCGGGAGCGCCAGATGTGGGCGCCACCGATCGATTCAAAGACGACGTCCACGCCATCGCCCGTGAGGCGGCGGACTTCCTTCACGAAGTCCTGATCCCGGTAATCGATTGGGATACCGCCCAGGTCGGAAACGGCTGAAGCTCCTCGTGACGAACAGGTGCCGTACATCTCCAGCCCGGCGAGCCGACCAAGCTGCAACAGCGCCGAGCCGACCCCGCCTGCCGCGCCGTGAATGAGCACGCGGTGGCCCGATCTGACGTTAGCGGAACGATGCAGCATCTGGTACGCCGTGATGTAGTTCAACACGAGGCTGACAGTCTCGGCGGGATCTAATCCGGGAGGAACCGGAACCAGCTCACGTTGCGGCAGGCAGACGAACTCCGCGTAGGCGCCGCTGATTGGCATCGCAGCAACGATCTGACCTGGTTCGATTCCGGAGACACCGGCACCGAGCCGATCCACAAGGCCAACAAGATCCCACCCTGGCGTGAAGGGCGCCCGGGGCGTCTCGGGATGAGCGCCCTCGCGCGCCAGTAGGTCGGGCAGGGAGACACCTGCGGCCAGCACTCTCAGCCGCACCTCCCCTCGCTTCGGCTCGGGACACTCGTCTTCAACTACCTGCAGCACATCGGGGCCTCCGTAGTGAGTGACGACGATTCGTCTATTTCTGGCCGTGAACACCGGCGGACACGCGACCGACTGGCTCGAAGACGTATCTGTTGAGAGCGTCGCGGCAGCCCTGAGCAGGACGCTGTCGTCAGGTTCACACATAAACCCTCCTGGAATAGTACGCGAGATTTATCCGACAATGAGCTCGCAAAATTTCCTTCGTCATTGTTTTCGTCTGCCAGGAAAGTAACCAGAGTGTTGCGGCCACCAAATGGCCCCTGTCTAATTGCGGCTCCTGAGCAGTGGTCCAAGCGTTAGCAATGCGGAGATGGCCGGAGTGCGCCGAAACGGATTGGGAACGAAAAGTCGGCTTCCGACAGCCCAAGTTTCGGATTGCGCGTGATCCGCGCGGAATCTGGCTCCTACACTGGACGCATCTAGAACTCTTGCTGGCTAATCCCAGTGTCGCTCGAACCCCAGCCACTCCTGCCGCAGATGCCATAGCTTACACTCAAACTACATGCTCAACCGGGGCTATGCCTACACCACAATCATCAGCAGCAAATACCATGGACAAACCCTGCTTTCCCACTTGGCGAGCCTTTACCCCCACTCAACCCCACAAGCCTGGCAACAAAAACTGAAC
>DATMYA010000053.1 GCA_035561135.1 Clostridia bacterium | reverse complement strand
TTTGCGATGCGCTTTCCATCGCCGTCGTACGTGTACGCAAGCTGGCCACCTATTTCGATCAGCATGCTTTCATGGTCGTACTCGAAACCACCGTCAATCATGTTGCCGGCGGCATCATAGGAATGCGAGCCGAGTTGGTTCTTCTCGTTGAAGATTCGCACCCTGTGATCTGCCCCATTCTCCGCACGCGGAATCATACACACCCGGTGCCTGTTGCGACCATGAATCCGTGCGAGTGCCTGAACGGTACGGTCGGAACCGGCTATGCAAAAATGTCAATTGCCGCTCCTGCTCGACTTGGGTATAGTCAAGGTAAGCTGTTCCATCGCTGCTAGTTGCAGGTAAGGGTGCGTTCCGCACCGAGTCGTGGCTGCGCCGGAAAAGCGATCATTAGGACGGGAGAGTTCCCGATGTGGAAATCGCGCAAAGAGGATGAAAAGCCGTTCGTTCCGCCTGCCAGGGCGCACGTGGCGCCTGTACCGGCAGCTCCGGTTGCACCGGTCAAGGAGGTTCGTCCCGTGGAGAGTCCAAAGATGGATACCTATCGCGCCGACGTGGCGCACATTGGCAAGTCGGTCATCGTAAAGGGTGAGCTGTCCGGAAGCGAAGACCTTTACCTGGACGGCGAGGTGGAAGGCAGCATTGAACTGCGCGGCCATAGCCTGATCATCGGACCGAACGGTCGAGTACGCGCGAACGTCCACGCGAAAGATGTTGTGATCCACGGCAAGGTGGATGGAAATGTGCGCGGCACGGATCGCGTGGAATTGAAGAAGAGCGCATTGTTGAACGGTGACATCTTCACGCAGCGCATCGTGATCGAAGATGGCGCATTCTTTAAGGGCGCGATCGACATACAGAAGGCCGAAGCGAAGCAGGACGCAAAGCGCGAGCCCGCGTTGGCGGCAGCCGCGAGCGCTCCAGCAACGCCGGTCTTCACTCCTCAGGCATCGCTACTCGATAGGAAATAGCGTTGGCCTGAGACGGACAACAAAATACCAGCCGTGTAGCAAGCGTGAGGCGCGGCAAGCAACGGGAACTGTGGCCGGTTTTTTTAAGAATCTATTCGGCGGCGATGCTGGAAGAAAAGAGCAGGCATCGCCGGCTTCGCAGCAGCAGCGAATCAGCCGCAAATCGACGGGATTCAGCGAGTTCACGAAGGCGATCTTATCGCCGGAAGGTCTGCGCGTGCTGGATCTCGGGCCGACCTCGCCGGCAAACATCCAGTTCATTACCGGACTTGGACATCGCGCCTACAACGAAGATGTGCTGCTTGCGTCGCAAGACTCTTCGCTGGTGCTTCCGGCAGAAGAAAAGGGAGTCACGGCGCTCGACCTGAAGCGATTCCTGGACGAGAACCTGGCCTACGAGAAAGAGACATTCGACGCCGTGTTGGTGTGGGACATTCCGGACTACCTGCATGAATCCCTTGTGAAGCCGGTTGTCGAGCGAATTTATAACATCACTAAGCCGGGAGGCCTTCTGCTTGGATTCTTCCACACGCGGGATGCCGGTCCAGAAGCTCCTTATTACCGTTACCACATTGCCACGCGCGATACGCTCGAACTTCAGCGCGGCCCATATTTCCAGTTGCAGCGCGTCTTCAACAACCGCCACATCGAAAACCTCTTCCATGATTACGCGTCGATCAAGTTCTTCCTCGGACGGGACAACATCCGCGAGGTATTGATCGTTCGGTAGCTGCTTCAACAATCAAAATCCACAACAGCGCTAGGAGTTGAATGCGGCTTTGCCGCGCGTGGAGGCTACGGCCCATCGCGCCACGGCCGGTATGCGCAAGCCGTATATCAGGGCGGTACGCATCCTGGGTGGGGCCGAGATTAACCGGCGCAGGAGCGAGGCGTTGCGAAAGACGCGACCAAAGCGAGACTTGTAGGATTGACGATAGTGTTCGACAGCCTCATGGAGCGTAACTTGGGCGGCACAGAAGGGCGTAAGGCACTCCGCCGCGAGGGCACCGCCGGCAAGGGCGAGTGCGATGCCGTCGCCGACAAAGGGGTCGATGAAGCCGGCTGCATCGCCCGCGAACAGAATGCCGTTTTCATCCGGCTCGGCGGGCGCAAAAAGCAGCGGCGAGGTGGTTACGGGAGCCATGAGCGCGTGCCACTGTTGGCTTCTCCGCGCGAGTTCAGGGTGCAAGGTGAAGAAATCCTGCATGGATGCGCCAACATCGGCGCGGACCATTGCACAGACGTTAAGGCGTGACTCGCCGACAGGCTGCACTCCGCAGTAGCCGCCGTCAAAGAAATACAGATCGCAAGAAGCAGACGGATTGACCTCGGAGAAATGCGCCTTGATGCCGATCCATTTGCTTCCGACAGCTCTTTCGTAGGCCTTCCGAAGAGCGGCGCGCGGGAAGCGCGACCAGCGTCCAGTCGCGTTAACGACCGAGCGCGCACGGAAAGTGCGCGCGGCAGTCTTGATCGTAAACAGTCTACCGGGCGCGATGCTCTCCACAGTCGTTTGCAGTCTGGCGTCTACCCCTGCGCTCTGAGCGGCGTGCCAGAGTGCAGTGTCGAGTTCGTGCCGCGGGATGGAAGCGGCTGCGGGTTCGATGGGGGCAGCGAAGATGTTCCCATTCACCAGAATGCGCGCGGACGTGATGCGCGGCGCATCAGACAACAAGCGAGACTCGGGGCCAAGCAGTGTTGCCAGCAGATTGAGCGATTCCGGCGAGATGAATTCGCCACAGACCCGGTGACGCGGAAGCTGGCCCTGTTCGAGCAAGAGGACGCTCGCGCCTGCGCGGGCAGCCGTGATGGCGCATGCGGCGCCGGCTGGCCCTCCGCCAACAACAGCCAGATCGCAGGCTGTGGTACTTACTTCCAAAGGATCACCCCCATACGGAACAGATAGTGTCGCGTGATCTCAATGCGCGTCGTCAAGCCTTTCACCATGTTGCGCATCTCGTCTGGCGTGTACGCACGACGCACAGAGGCCGGGGCGTCGTGGCGAGTGATCCGGCTGCGATAGAGCGGCATTCCGGCGTAGACCAGCGCGAGATGCAGCGGGTCGCGCACCAGATCATTGATTACAACGGCAACGCGGGCGACGCGTAAGCATTCTGCAGCGAAGTGACGAAGCTGGTCGGGCTCAAGATGATGCGCAAACAGGGAGCAGCTTACGAGGTCAAAGGCTGAGTCCCGGAAGGGCAGTGCGAGCGCATTGGCGATGACTTTGGAATGAGCGCCATTCATGTGCTTCGAACTGCGATCGAGAAGCGTAATGGCGAGGTCAATGCGTTCGCGAGCAAGTGCGCGGCGCGCAGTTTCAGGGACGTCGCCGCATCCGGCGGCTACTTCGAGGAGGGAGAGTTCTGCGCAGTTGCGCGTGCGGGCGATGCGGCGGACGAGGTCGATGGTAGTGCTCGCGCCTCCGAACCACCGATTGATGCGGCGGAGGTCCGCAAGCGAGCATTCGATCTCGTGAGCAGATCCAGCGTCAGTGTCGAGCAGTTCCGGGATGACCGTGCGGCGCATCACTCCACTTGGATTCATCGCGGAGACAAGGAGGTACAAACAATCGCCACGTTACGCGCAAGAATGCGGGACGCGCTACACGGTTTCGAGTTCTTCTTCGAGTTGCTGCTTGTTGTAGAGTTCGGTGTAGTAGCCGTTGATCGACAGCAGTTCTTCGTGCGTGCCGTACTCGACGATGCGCCCACTGTGCAGGACGGCGATGCGGTCGGCATTGCGCACGGTAGAGACGCGGTGCGAGATGAAGATCGTCGTGCGGCCCCTCATTACTTCGCGCAGGTGATTGAGGATATGGTCTTCCGTCTGCGTATCTACGCTGGCGAGTGCGTCGTCAAGCACGAGGACACGGGGATCGCGTATGACGGCACGCGCAATAGCCGTGCGCTGCTTTTGTCCGCCGGACAACGTGATGCCGCGCTCGCCTACGGTGGTCTGGTATTGCTCGGGGAAGGACTCGATGTCGGTGGTGATGCGGGCCACGCCGGCGGCGCGGCGGACGTCCTCATCCGTAGCCTCCTCGACTCCAAAGGCGATGTTCTCGCGGATGGTATCGGAGAAGAGGAATGTTTCCTGCGGGACGAACCCGATATTCCTGCGCAAGAATGCCAGCGTGTATTCGCGAATCGGACGGCCGTCGATCAGGACCATTCCTGGTGCGGCATCGTAGATGCGCGGTATGAGCGATACGAGAGTTGATTTGCCTGAACCTGTCGGGCCGACAATTGCAAGGCTGGTGCCGGCGGGAATGGTGAGAGTGATGTCCTTGAGTACGGGCGCACTTTGCGTCGTTGGGCCACTCGGGAGCTCACTCTCGCCATTGTCTTCAATTCCATTACCGTCAACGCGAGCTATAGGCCGAGCGTCGCGTTCGTAGCTGAACGTCAGGTTGCGGAATTCAATGTTTCCGCGGAACGGCGTACTGGCGTCCACGGTAACGAGCGACGGATCGTCCTGAATTTCAGAGCGGGCGGAGAGGATTTCGTTGATGCGTCCCATGCTGGCGGTTCCGCGCTGGAAGATATTGATGACCCATCCGAGGGCGATAACCGGCCACGTGAGTTGCACCATGTAGAACAGATAGGCGATGAAGTCGCCGGGACTGATGCGGCCCAGGATGACCTGGCGACCGCCGAGCCAGAGCACGATCACGATGGCGAAGCCGAGCATGAGTTCCAATGTCGGCCAGAGCATGCCCATCAGGCGTACAAGTTTGAGCGAGCGGGCGATGTATTCCCGGTTCTCGGTCTCGAAGCTGGCAATCTCGGCATCCTCCTGCGCGTAGGCGCGAATGACGCGTGCCCCGGAGAAGTTCTCTTGCGCGCGGGAGGAGATGTCAGAAAACATCGCTTGAATGCGCTCAAATCTCTCGTGAATCCGCTGACCCAGATATTGGACGATGATGCTGGCAAGCGGCAGCGGCAGAAATGCCCATAGCGTCAGCATGGGGCTGATCTTGAGCATGAAGATGACCGCGCCGGTAGTGAACACCAGGGTGTTCGCCGTGTACATGATGGCCGGGCCGAGCAGCATCCGAACGGCGTTGAGATCGTTCGTGGCACGGGCCATGATGTCCCCCGTGCGGTTGCGCTGGTAATACGAATACGAGAGTGACTCGAGGTGGCGGAAGAGGTCGTTGCGCAGGTCGAACTCGATCTCGCGTGAGATGCCGATCAGGATCCACCGGGTGAGGAACTGAAAAATGCCCTTGCCGACGGCGACGCCGATCAGGAGAAGCGAGTAGGTGATCAGCTTTTCGCGCGTGACGCCCGTGTTGATGTCATCGATGGCGCGACGGATAACGAGCGGAAACAGTATCCAGATGCCGTTGTTAAGGAGAACGGAGATGGTTCCGAAGACGTACTTGCGCCAGTATCGGCGCAGGTAGGGGAACAACGGTCTGAGGTTCTGGATCATGCTTCTGAGAGCGGTCCTGTGGTGAAACCATTTAGATGTGATTGTAGCAAGGGAGGTCGCAGGGAAGGCAGCAGGACAGAGTGTGAGCGAAGCAAAAACGAGGAGGGTGAGCCGACGCTGGCGACACATCCTGCCGAGACATTTACGTTGGGACTTTTAACACGAGGTATCCGCCTGCCGAGGCGAAGATGAGATCGGGAGCCCAGGCGGCTAGAGCAGCAGGTAAATAGTTGGCGTTGCCCATGGCTTCGAAAAGGCCGGAGGTGATCCAGTAAACCATACCGATGCCGATGGCGACGGCGATCCCTGTTAGCGCGCCACGGCGTCCAGCGGAGAGCGAGAAGGGAATCGCTATAACCGCCATCACGAAGGTGATGATGGGAAAGGCGAATTTCTTATGTAGCTGCACGCGGAGACGCACTACATCAAATCCGCTTTGCTGCAGGTCCTGTATGTAGCGACGCAGTTCCTGGTAATTCATTTCCGAAGACTGCTTCACTTCTTTTTTGAAGTAGTTCGGCGCCTCGGTGACCTCGGCGAGAGTCGTAACGTCGAAGGTCCTGTAGTCCTCTATGGCTGCGCCACGGAAGGTGCGCGTCCAACCTCGCTCGAAGACCCATTTCTGCAGTCCTTCTTCCCAGTGCGCACCCGAGGCGTACACGCGTTTCGTCAACTGGAATGTCTCCGGGTCGAAGACGAAAGCCGAAATACTGGCAAAGCGGTTCTGGTCAGGGTCGAAGAATTCGTAATAGTAGATCGTGTGCTGCTGTCCAAAAATCCACTTGCGGTCAGGGCGCAGGTAAGTTTGCGGCGGCTTTCCCTTGATCTGGTTCCGAAGCGTTTCCTGCCGTTTGTTGGCGTGCGGGATATAAAGCTGGTCGAAGAAGAAAAGTCCGACGGAAAGCACTCCGGCGATGATCAGCACCGGGAAGATGACGCGGTAGATGCTGATGCCGGTGGCCTTCATGGCGGTCACTTCGTTCGACTTCTGCATGAGGCCAAAGGTGACGAGCACGGCCAGCAGGACGCTCATCGGCGTCATCAGGTAGATCATCGAAGGCGTAACGTTAACCAGGTAATCGCCCAGCGTGAAGAACGGGACGCGGTTACGCACGATGTCGCCGAGCAACTCGAAGAATGTAAAGATGAGCGTCAGGGTGATGAAACTTGCGAGGATCATCCCAAGATACAAGGAAAAGTCTTTGAGGATGAGGTCGTCGAGCAGGATGGGGAACTTGGCGCTGAAAAGGCGCTTGCGACTAATGGCGCGTTCGAAGGCGCCAGTTTCGTCGAGCGAAACAGCCGAACCATCGAGCACGGTGCCGGGCTTTAGCCGTTCCTTGATGCCGGCTATAACGGCGCGGAATGAGCCGATCTCAATGGAACTGCGATCAACACGCCAGAGCAGGTACAAGCCCGCCAGCAGGAATACGACATTGGCCATCCAGACGCCTGCCGAGGGCGGCATCTTGGCTGAACGCCCGAACGAAATGCCGGAAAGCGAGATGAGGTAGTAGAGGAAAACGAGCAGAATTGTCAGGACGAAGCCCGTGGACTTCCCACCTTTGCGTGATGAGAGGCCGAGCGGAATGCCGACGAGCGCCAGCACGAGGCACGCCGTAGGCAAAGCCAATCGCCTGTGGAACTCGACCCGGTACCAGCGCGCGCGCACATTGGCGTCCTCTACTTTGCCGGTTTTGTTTACGGGGCCGCTCTCCGGGTGGTTAGAACGGTACCAGAGTTCGGGCGTGCTCAACTCGGCAACGGGAACCAGGTCGCGCGTGTTGTTGCCATTGTTCGCGGAAGGCAACTGGATCGGGATATCGGTCTCGGCGAAGGTCGAGATGGAATACTGCTCGGGATTACGCGGCTGCACTTCCTGCTGCGAACCGTTGGTAAGATGCAGGCGAATACCGTTGTCACCTTCGTTGATGATCACGCCTGACTGCGCTACCGTCACGCGTGGTGCGGCAGGGTTGGCGACATCGGCGATGAAGACGCCATCCCAAAGTGAGGCTCCTCCGGCGGAGTGCGCGTCCTGAACGTAAAGAACGAGGTTTTTGAAATCCTCGTAAAAGACGCGTGGTTGCACTTCAAAGCTAGCCTGGGAGGTTTTGAGCTTATCCTGCAAGCGCGCGAGCGCGGCTGCGGAACGCGGCGCGAACCAGACGCTATTAGCCATAGCAAGCAGCCATACAGCCACGGCGAAGATCGAAATGATCTTGACGAACGTCCCGGCGCCAAGTCCGCTGGCGCGCATAGCCGTGACTTCGCTATCGGCGGCGAGCCGGCTGAGGCCGATGAGTATGCCGACCAGTACGCCCATCGGGATGGTGACGGTAAGGGCAGTCGGCAAGGTGAGGAAGAAAATCTCGGCCACGCTGGGCAGCGGGGCGCTGGCACGCACCACGATCTCAAGGATGCGCCCGAGGTCACGCATGAAGATAATAAACGTGAACAACGAAGCGCCGATGATCGCGTGCGAGAGGACTTCTCTCAGGATGTAGCGTGTCAGGATGCGCACGTGCGTCGGCTCGTACCGTGGCCTTCGTTTCGGTCAACAACCCCGAAAGGCTCAGTCTAGCATGGCCGCACCGGCGTCTTAATTCCTGTATCCTGTAACTGCATTTCATAGGACGTTTACTGCATCGATGGCTAGCACGGGTACCCTCCGCGTTGTTCTTCTCTGGCATATGCACCAGCCCTACTACAAGGACCTGGTTACGGGCGAATACCGCCTCCCATGGGTTCGTATGCATGCGCTGAAGGACTACTACGGCATGGTGAAACTGTTGGACGAGTTTCCGCAGGTCCACCAGAACTTCAACATGGTTCCTTCGCTGGTTGCGCAGATACAGGATTACGTGGCCGGGACTGCGCGAGATCCGTTTCTGCAACTCGCCGGCAAACCGGCGGGTGAGATGGCGCTGCCAGATCGTCTATTCGCATTGCGGTACCTGTTTCAGGCCAACGTTGTTCAGATGATCGGGCGCTACCCGCGTTACCGGGAACTCTGGGAGCGCTACCATGGCACGGGCGAAGATCCCGTCAAGGCCGAGCTGTATTTCTCCACGCGAGATTACGTCGATTTGCAGGTATTGTCGCAGCTCGCCTGGTTCGACGAATTCTTTCTCGAACAGCCGGATGTGCAGGAACTTGTGCGCAAGGGCAGGAACTTTTCGCAGAACGATCAGTCGCTGATGCTGGCGAAGCAGAAAGAGATCATGTCTGCGGTATTGCCCGCTTATGCTCAAGCGGCGAAGCGGGGCGGGATTGAGATCTCCGCAACTCCCTACTATCACCCGATACTGCCGCTGGTTTGCGACACGAGTGAGGGCGCGATCTCGTCGCCGGGACTGGCAACGCCGGACGCACGATTCAGGCATCCAGAAGATGCGCAAGAGCAGATTCGACGTGCACTCGTGCTGCATGAAGAAGTATTCGGGATGCGCCCACGGGGAATGTGGCCTTCGGAGGGTAGCGTCTCTGAGCAGGTATTGGCACTTGCCGCGAAAGAAGGCATCGAGTGGATGGCAACCGATGAAGGCGTGCTCGGACGCACCAAGGGATATGGCTTTGAGCGCAACTCTGCCGGCACGCTGAGAGCGGACTCTGCCGAGCGCCTCTATAACATCTACCGTTACGAAAAGGCCGGAACGGAAATGAACCTGGTCTTCCGCGACCATCGCCTGAGTGACCTGATAGGGTTCGTTTATGCGGGGATGAAGGCGAACGATGCGGCCGCGCATCTGCTCGCAAACTTGAAGGAGTCAGCCGCGCCGATGCTGAGGAGTGGTCGCGATGCCGTTGTCTCGATCATTCTCGATGGCGAGAATGCCTGGGAAACGTATGACATGTCTGGCAGGGAATTTCTGCGGCGCTTCTACGACTCGCTGCAGAAGGAGCCCGGCGTCGAAGCGGTAACAATCTCGGAAGCGATTGAGCGGCACAAGCCGGCGCAGTTCGGAAGACTCAATTCGCTCGTGCCAGGGTCGTGGATCAACGCGAACTTCAACGTCTGGATTGGCGCGCAGGAGGACAACAAAGCCTGGGACTATCTGTCCGAAGCGCGCGACTTTTATGACCTGAATTCGAAGAAGGCGACGGTCGAGCAGCGTGCATTGGCATTCGAAGAACTGCTGATCGCAGAGGGCAGCGATTGGAACTGGTGGTACGGGCCGGAGCATCACTCGGCGAACGATCGCGACTTCGACGAACTCTACCGCAAGCACCTCTCGAACGTATATCAGGCGCTGGGCGGACTTCCGCCGGAGTACCTTGCCCGGCCAATCGCAACAGGCATTACGAGGGCGTCGGCAATTCCGCAGACGGCCTATATCCATCCGAAGATCGACGGGCGCGTGTCGTCTTACTTCGACTGGATTGGCGCGGCGATGTATACGGCAGACCGCCACTCGAGCGCGATGCACGGGAAGGAATTCCTGCTGGACGCCGTCTACACCGGCATCGACGAGAAGCACCTGTATGGCCGGATCGATTTCGCTGGTGAAGTCCGGGCTGAAGATTTCGACCTTCTCGTGCACATGGAAGTTGTGTCCGATAAGCATAGCCGTGCCTTGCGCTTCTCAAGCCAGGTTGCAGGACGCCGCATCAGCAGATGGGGGCTTCAGGCGGAAGGCTCGACGGAGCCGCTAACTTCGAGCGATGAGACCGTCGCGGAGATCGAGGTTGGGCTGGAACGCATCTTCGAATTCCGTGTGCCACTGGCGGCTATTGGCGCCGTGGAGGGTGACACTGTGCGGCTGAGATTCAGCATATGGCGCGACCGACTGCCAATAGACGCTTTGCCGCTGGAAGGATCCATTGAGTTGCAAGTGGCGAAGGAGTATACGCTGGAAGAAAATGTGTATAACGCTGCTTACTATCGCGGCACCAGAAGCTGAGGCTATTTGCGTACGAAGAACGCGCCCTAGGATCGGGCGCGTTTTTATGTTGCCGCCAATTTTTATCGTGTCATTGGCCGGCAGTTGCAGCGCCGGATGTGAACCGGATGGGCCGACTGAGTTCGATAACGATTTCTGTGCCGGCGGGTAGTTCGGTCGAGTGGCGCTTCACGAGCCAATGCGTCACGGTTGCCGTTGCGCCGATGGCGGCACCCACTAGCGCGCCTTTGCTTCCGGCCGTCACGGCACCAACGGTGGCGCCTGCTCCCGTTCCAATGGCAATCTCTTTCGTATCACGTCCAGTGTAGCCCTTGCCTTTGATTCGGCCCTCGTCATCGACGCTGGTCTGGGGACGATGATCTGTGTCCACTACTACGGCGTTGATGCTGAGCGTTTCGCCGTTGGGCAGTACGACAGATTCGGGCCGGAGATCGATCATTGGACGACCGGTGATGCGGCGCGGTTCATTGACGCGCGTTACGTGGCCGGAGAGCGATGCACCGACCGGGATGACGGTCTTGCCATTCACGACCACCGGCTCGGTCACGCGTCCGGAGAACGTATCGCCGGCCTGGTTCGAGCGCGTGGAGAGCGCAGTTTCAAGCTTCATGCGTATGGCGGTGCCGACGGGGATATCGTCTTCGAACGCCGCGTTCGAAGACAGCAACGAGGAAGCCTCCCGCGGCGTCGATGCCGGTAGGCGTTCACGTGTGGCGCTGGGCTTGGTGTTGGATTGCGCAGCTCTAGATTGCGCAACCGACGTTTGTGCGGTTGCCGAAGTAACTGCCAAGGGTGCGCTCGCGAGCGCGAGCACTAGCAGCGCGACGGATCTTTTCATCTGTTCTCCTCTGGAACTGACGTCTGGTTGGCTGCGCGCAAGGCAGCAAGTACTTGATCGAGCGGGGCGCGATCGTGTTGTGTTTGGCCCACGTGGATGTAGCGGATACGACCGCGCGGGTCTATGACGAATGTCGCTGGACGCGCGATGTTGATGGCATCGACGCCGAGGCGCTGGTACACGCCATACGCCTTCGTGACAGCGCGATCTTCATCGAGCAGAAAGGGAAAAGATATAGGGTGCGTGGAGAGGAACTTTTCGGGGTTAAACAGCCCTCCGCGCTTTTCGGCAGCAATGAAGATCAAAGTAGCCTTGTGCTGATCCAGTTGCTCGTGGAGAGGCTCAAACTGAGCCATGCGCTTGACGCAGTTTGGTCACCAGGTGCCTCTAAGGAATTCGGCGATTACCGGACCCCTCTTCAAGACATAGGGAAGCGAAATTAGTATAGGCATGTTCACCGCAAGAAGTTCGAATGCCGGTGCCATATCGTCCAGCTTCAGAGTGCTGCTTTCCGCTGCCATGTCTCACCCTTAAAAATTCGCTTGCGATCAGTGTAGTGCGGCTAGGGATCGTTAAGATTGACAGTAAAACACCTACGAAAACCGGACAATACCCGAAAGAACACGGAATCAAGCAAGATAACGGGCTGGCGTTTGAGATGTTGCACACATAAAGAAAGGGCTGCCGTAGCAGCCCATTGCAAAAGGATACCGTCCAGCGGATCCTTTATGCGGACGCAGCTTGTTGTACTTTGTCCTTGTCGCCGAAGCGCACCGAAACAATCTTTGAGACGCCCGGTTCCTGCATCGTCACGCCATACATCACCGGTGCCACGGACATCGTCTTTTTGCTGTGAGTGATGATGATGAACTGCGTGTGAATACTCATTTCGCGCATCAGTTCCGTGAAGCGGCCGATGTTGGTTTCATCGAGCGGGGCATCAACCTCGTCGAGGATACAGAACGGCGCCGGCGTGTACTGGAATATTCCGACCAGCAGCGATACAGCCGTTAGCGCCTTCTCTCCGCCGGAGAGCAGGAGCACGTTCTGTAGCTTCTTGCCCGGCGGCGAAGCGACGATGTCGATGCCGCTCTCTGCCGAGTTCTCCTCGTCGGTCAGTTTCATGAAGCCTACGCCACCGCCGAACAACTTCTTGAACGTGACCTGGAAGTTTTCATTGATGACGTGGAACGCCTCTTCGAACTTCTGACGGCAGGTGACATCGATTTCCTTGATCGTGTTGTGCGTGTTCTCGATCGAGTCGAGCAGGTCCTTGCGCTGCGTTTCGAGGAACTCGTGACGTGCGGCGGTCTCCTTGTACTCCTCCAGCGCCATCATATTCACAGGCCCCATGCCCTCGAGCCTGCCTCGCATCTCGCGATACGCAGTATCCTCTGCCGTAAGCTCTTCGCCGGTAACGCGCACGAGGCTCTCGTCGGCGAGCAGTTCGTCCTTGCTGACGCTGAGTTCCTGCACGCAGGTTTCGGCCATGTGCTCGACATCCGACTGCAACTTGGCAGCTGCTGCGGAGAGTTCGCCGCGACGGTCACGAGCCTGGTCCAGCAACAGACGTGCTGACTTCAGCTCTTCTTCGATCTCGGCGAGGCGCGCGCGAACCTGTTCGGACTCGGCGACCAGCTCGGCTTCGCGAGCCTGGGCCTGATCGCGTTCGGCGGTCCAGTCCGTGAACTGCACGGCAATGTGCTCGTTCTCCTGCTCGCGCTGTGCTTTCTCGGCGGCAGCGGATTCGAGCTGTCCACGCAGGGTGTTGATGCGGTTGTTGACCTCGCTCGCCATCGACTGGATGCGCGACAGGGAAGACGCTGCGGCCCGGCGACGCTCTTCAAGGCCGGCGACGCGTGCCATCACTTCCGACGCGGACTGCGCCGCCATATCACGCGCGACGCGGAGGTACGCCAGGTTCTCCTGCGCTGTAGCCATTTCGGCCTCGAGACCGAGACGGCGCTCTTCGCAAGTGGCGAGCTCTTCATTCAGGCGCGCAATGGAGGCTTCGCGCTCGCCGCGCTCGCCCGTGATGCGTTGCAGGTCGCGCTCGTAGTTGCCGAGGCGCTCGCGGACCCGTGCCATCTCGCTATCGAGCTGGCGCAGCGTGTGTCCGCTGGTCATGGCCTGCTTCTCGGCCTCGCGGCGCTCGCCTTCCAGCCGGTCGAGTAGCCTAACGAGTTCGGCAATTTCCAAACCGAGCGTTCCAACGCGTGCTTCCTGATCGCGCAATGCGTTTTCCAGGTCGCCAAGCTGACGCTGCACTTCGCGCAAGTCGCGCTTCATGGAGAGCGGGCCTTCGCTGCGCTGCTTGCCGCCCGTCACCGTGACGTTGTGGAAGCACTCGCCATTGCGGGCAAGGAAGAAAGCGTCAGGATTCTCCAGGGCCAGTGTGCGTCCGGTTTCCGAATCGGGCACAATGAATCCGTTGCCGAGTTTTGGCAGAATCATCTCGAGCGACTTGCCGAAGCCGTTGAGCACGCGAATGCAGTTCTTTAGCGGAATCGTGGTGTCCATGCGCGGCGTGTGGCGCGTGCTCTCATCCACGACGAAGGAGAACTTGGCCTGCGAGTCGTCGGGATGCACGAGAAACGTAGCCCGTCCGTCGACGTCCGTTCGCAGCAGTTGCATGCCCTGGCCGGCTGCATCCCATGATTTCACTACGATGTAGTTGAGTTCGTCGCGCAGGAAGTCATCGACGACGTGCTCGTACTGGTCTTCGACTTCCAGGAAGTCAGCCAGAACGCCTGCGGGCGCGAGGCCCCCTTGCAATTGTCCGGACTGGAAGAGGCGGCGTACGGATTCCGTAGAGTATCCGTGCTCGTTGATAACGGCTTCCAGCGATGCGCGCTTGCCCTGAAGCGTGGCGAACTCGGAGCGCATGGTATCGAGGTGGCGCTTGCCTTCGGTCTCGGCGCGGCGCTTGTCGTCGATGCTGCTGCGGGCTTCGGCGATCTGAGCGGCAATGGCCGTGACGCGCTGCGATGCAGATTCGAAATCGAACGTGATCTGTCCGCGTTGCCCGCCGAAAGTCTCAACTTGCAGGTTGGCGGCGGCGATCTCGTTCTGGAGCCGCTGCGATTCGCGGTCGAGAGCGGCGATGCGTTCCTCGGCCTGGATGATTCGATTCCGGACGCCGGAAGCGGCAGACGCGGCTTCCATGATGGCGCGGCGCTGGTGTTCCTGGTTGCGTTCGACTTCCGAGAGCGCGTTGGCGGCGTTGCGAGCTTCTTCCTGGCGGGCGCGGAGTTCGGCTTGCGCTGCGGCAACGTCTGCGGCAGCCGATTCCAGTACCTGCTGGTTGGTCTCGAGTTCTCCCTGAAGGTGGGTCAACTGCTCTGCCGTCTGCGCAATCTCGGCTTCTGCGCCAGCGGAGCGCGCTACGAGTTCGGCGCAGCGCTCTTCGTTGTTGCGGAGACGGGCAGTGGCACGATCCATCTCCAGGTTGACGTGGTTCAGGCGGTCGCGCGTCTGCTTGGCTTCGCTCTGGATGGTGTAACCGCGTTGCGTGCGATCTGTGTGCTCGGCATCCATCTGCTGGACGGCTTCGCCTCGCGTGCGGAGTTCTTCCGCAAGCTCGTTGATCTGCACGTCGAGTTCGGTGCCTTGCGCGGACATCTCAGCGAAGCGGCTTGCGAGAACGACGCGAAGCTTGGCGCGCATCTCGTCACGGAGCTTGGCGTAGCGCTCGGCCTTGGCGGCCTGACGCTTAAGAGAGTTCATCTGGCGCGTGACTTCGTCGAAGATGTCGTTAACGCGGGCAAGGTTCTGCTTGGCGTCTTCGAGGCGGGCTTCGGCGAGGCGCTTCCGCGTTTTGAACTTGGTGATGCCGGCGGCTTCTTCGATGATGTTGCGGCGATCGGTAGGCTTGCTGCTCAGGATTTGACCGATGCGGCCCTGCTCGATGATGGCGTAGGACTCAGGGCCAAGACCGGTACCCATGAAGATGTCCTGAATGTCCCGCAAACGACAGAGTTTCCCGTTGAGCAGATACTCGCTCTCGCCAGTTCGGAAAAGGCGACGGGTTACAACGATTTCGCCTTTGCGGAACAAGCGATTCTTGAACTTACGACGGCGAATCTTAAGTACTACTTGAGGTGCGCCGAGGGTGGCGTCCGTTGCGTTCTCAGGGGCGGCGGCGGAAGCAGTTGCGTCCGCGGGCGGCGGGTCTAGCGGCGCGGCCTGCGGATCGGAACCGGTATGTGCTTCAACTTCTTCGATCTGTCCGGGACGGACTTCTTCGGTGTATTGCTCAAGATCTTCGGCGGCTGCAGCGCGAACGGATGTTTCGTCCCAATCATCCGGCGCAGGCATTTCGTTTTGGATCTCGATCTCGGTTTCAGCAACGTCGCCGCCCTCGTACTCCTGCGGATTAATGAGGGTAAGCGTGACTTCTGCCATGCCGGTGGGCTTGCGGTCACGAGTTCCGGCGAAGATGACGTCTTCCATCCGAGCGCCACGCAGGGTCTTGGCCGATTGCTCGCCGAGAACCCAGGTGATGGCGTCAGAAATGTTCGATTTACCGCAGCCGTTAGGACCGACGACGGCAGCAATGCCTTCGCCATGGAACTTGAGTTCGGTGCGGTCGCAGAAAGACTTGAATCCGAGAATCTGCAGCTTTTTGAGTTTGAGCAACTTCCACTCCTTGCGTGCTCGCATGTGCTGCTGTCCTGAATTGCGCTCAAAAATCGGGCGCGATCACAGAACGCAGCCAGCAATGTGAAAGGTCCACAAAGCCTCACGGCCTCAATGAAACCCCGTTCTTAACCTGCCGCTTCACCGACCGGCATAACAGCTGGCCGATACAGCAGGAACAGGAACTGCCGGTCACTTACCTCGTTTTCGAAACTAAAAGCGTTCCGATCATCCGAGATTCGGTTGCCCACGCGGCTGGCGTGGGGTGGCCGTCACAATGGCGAGCGGCTCGGCTGGAGTCCGCTGCAAGTGAAGTAAATGTACCGAGCAAGTTACCCGGGGTCAAGCAAGAAAACACGACATATGGTGTCCAGCTTGCTAAAGCCACTTCTAATTGCACCAGACTAGCGGCAACCGCGTAAACGCCAGCTAAGCCGCACATTTTATGGTGCATCTCCCGGTCGGCAGCAAGCTGGAACGGAAGAAGGTGCGCTGCGGGCGAGGCCAGATCTGCTGAGGGGCACAGAACAAGGCGTGAGCCGTGCAAGATAAACACAGAGAGCGTCACGACAAGGAAGGGAACCACCAAAGCCAGATGAAATCTACAGCTTTTCCACAGGCAAAAGCAAGCGCAATCGGCGGATACTGGGGCAACGCGTAGCACTTGCGAAGACGGCGCTCAACGATGCCGCCCTGGCTCCTACGTGCGTTCTTCGTGCGAAAGCTTTGGGGGTGTCCAGCGTTCGATTTTCGGCGACTTGTGGACGACTCGATTGACGGCTGCACCCACCGCCATGGAGGCGCGCACGAGATCGCCGACGCTGATTAATTTCGCGGGACCGAGGCGGTAAGCAGCGAGCCAGTGCAGACCGCCACTGATCGCGCAGCCACACTGCGAACAGTCTGGATTGCCGCCAAAGATGCACGGCTGAACGCGCGTTGCGAGGTCGGCCGAATAGTTGACGGACATACGCGCGAAAGTGCAATCTCGCGGCGTGGCGGGGGGTGTGGCGAAAGCTTCAGAAAGTCCTTGATGCCCCAGCAGTTTGGGGTAGCGTTTCGCCAGTTCGGGAAGCTCACGATAGAGGCGCTCACGATCTTCCGGCAAGAGCATCTCAGGGGTGTCTTCTCCGACTTGTGGCGTGTAGATGCTGGCCCAGATGCAGTTGACCTCCGGGCGTCCATTCCAGAACCGAACGTATTCTTCGATGTACCCAGGTCGCTCCATCATGGGCCGCGTGATGGTCCAGTGGACATTCACTTTCCGCCCCTCGATGTTCTGGAGGATGCGGTCGTAGGTGGCGGGCTTGCGACGGACGTCATGATGCTCTGGCAGTCCGTCCACGGAAATCGCGACTACCAGCTTGTCGATTGACATCCATTCCTTCGGAATAGGAATAACGGCGCTGGTGACGACCATGCCATGCACGCCCATGCGGGCAATTTCAGGCAGAATGCGGCTGAGTTCGCGATGACGGACAAGAGGCTCGCCTCCAACAAGTGAAACGTGCAGCGGGTCGTGCCGGCGAATGACGTCGAGGACGCCGTTCACAAGATCGTCACCGCGTTTGTCGCTCAACTGGCGCAGCAGCACACCGTCCAGGTGATTGTCGTTGTAGGCATAACAACCGGGACAGCGCAGCGGGCACTCGCGGGTGATCTCGATCGACAGAAGAGGGACTTTGCCACGCAGAATCTTCCCCCAACCTTTCATGACATCGCTTGAGTGAAAACTCACGGCCCCTCCTCAGATCTTCCGCGCAGACGCTAATAGGCGTTGTGCCTTTAGAATCATGATCGTCCGTATTGGATGGACGCAAGTAGCTGGAAAGAGCAAAAATAAATTGAACAATTGCAAATTGCTCAAAGCAAAAGGCCGTCGCAAGTTGCGACGGCCTTGCTGAAAGCGTTTTTACTTCCCGAGAATCGTGAACCAGCGAATGAGCGCTTCGACTCCACGGTGGAAGTTCGGAATGTGGAACTTCTCGTTTGGTGCGTGAAGGTTGTCGTCCGGAAGACCCATACCCATCATCACGGTCGGGATCTTCAGCTCGTTCTGGAAATCAGAGACGATCGGAATAGAACCGCCCGACCGGATGTACACGGTCTCCTTCTGGAAGACTTCGTGAAGAGCTTCATTGGCCGTCTTTACGAATTTGTTGTTGGTATCGACGACGCTGGCGGGGCCCTTGCTGTGAACCTTGATTTTTAGGGAGACGCCCTTCGGGATCAGGGAGTTCACGAACTTGCTGTACTTCTCGAAGATATCGTCAGGCTTCTGGTCCGGCACCAGGCGCATTGAAACCTTCGCGGAAGCGCGCGCTGGAATCACGGTTTTTGCGCCCTGTCCGACGAAGCCGCCGGGCATGCCGTGTACTTCCAGCGTTGGGCGCGCCCACGTGCGATAGAGCACAGAGTAGCCGGGCTCGCCCGTGAGAACGCTGGAGCCGACTTCTGTTTTGCGGTAGTGCTCTTCGTCGAAGGGCAGAGCCTTCCAGGCCTTCATCTCGTCGGCCGTTGGTTCTTTTACGTCGTCATAGAACCCAGGGATGAGAACCTTGCCGTTATCGTCCTTCAGCTTGCTGATGATCTGGCAAAGAGCGAAGAGCGGATTCGGAGCGGCACCACCGTACATGCCCGAGTGGAGATCGGTCGTGGCGCCCTGCACTTCAAGCTCGGTGTAAACCAGACCGCGCAGGCCGACGCACAGCGTCGGAAGATCGGGCGCGAACAGTTCGGTATCGCAAACGACAGCGAAGTCGGCTTTCAGTCGATCGCCGTGCTCGCGGATATACTTCGCGATGGCCTCGCCTCCGACTTCCTCTTCACCCTCGAAGATGACTTTCACGTTGATGGGCAGCTTGCCATTGTTGGCCTTGAACATTGACTCGAAGGCCTTCACTTCCATCCAGAGCTGACCTTTGTCGTCCACTGCGCCGCGAGCGTAGATGTTGTTGTCGCGCTCGGTGGGCTCGAAGGGAGGCGTCTTCCACTCATCGAGAGGCTCGGCCGGTTGAACGTCATAGTGTGCGTAGCAGAGAGCGGTTGGCTTGGCGCTTGCATGGAGCCAATCGCCGTAGATGAGGGGATGGCCGGCGGTCGGGATGATCTGTACGTTCTCGAATCCGATGCGCTTCAATTCATTGGCAACGAACTCCGCAGCTTTCTGGATGTCTCCCTTGTGCTCCTCAAGTGTGCTGATGCTGGGGATGCGAAGGAGGGCTTTCAGTTCGTCTATGAATCTCTGTTGGTTCTCTTTTGCGAATGCGACAGCGGCGGAAGACATGGGGAAAATCCTCACTTTCGATTTACGCAGACCGACATTTGAGTGCGGGCAAGCTGGCAAGTATAAACCACCGACATACGTTCGTGCAGCGTCAGAGATGCCGGCGAGCTTTTGATTCGATGTACATGGCCTGTCGCAGTAGGTCGCGCATTCTCACAGGTGCTGTTCCATGTCCGACTGCACGTACGTCGAACCGGACTAAAAACGTTCCGGCGCGAAGGCGGCGATATCTAATTCGGCAGTTTTCCCCGCAATCACTTGTGCCATAACCTGTGCGGCTCCGGGTGCGAGCATGATGCCATCGCGAAAGTGCCCAGTACACGCGTAGTAGCCGGTGATGGAAGTCGCTCCCATGAGCGGCAGGCAATCGGGTGTGCCGGGCCGCAGCCCCGTCCAGGCCTCCAGGATGCGTCCCTCGCCGATCTCGGGTGCGAGCAGCGCAGCGGATTGGTGCAGGCGCTGAATGACTTCGGTATCCACGCGCTTGTCGAATCCGACTTCTTCCATCGTACTGCCAATGACCAGGCGTCCGTCGCTGCGCGGCACGATGTAGCAGAGTCCGCCGGCGCGTACTACATGCCTCAACAGTGGCCCGTGTGCCGCGGGTGAAGGGCCGTAAGTGGTGAGCGGCGCGCCGGGAATGCCGCGCTGGAAGACAACGCAAAGCATTTGCCCCTTCACTGGGCGCGTATTCAAAATCAGCGGCGCTATTTGGCTTGCCCATGCGCCGGCGCAGTTAACGACCGTGGCGGCGGGATACTTTGTCTTATCGGTGCGCGCGCCTGTGACGCGCCCGGCTTCGAGTTCGACCTCGACAACGGGCGAACCGACGATCACGTCTATGCCGCTATGCCGTGCGGCTTTCATCAGCGCCACCATCAGTCCGCGCGGATCGACGGCGTTTTCGGGCAAGTACCAGGCGTTCGGCCGCGCTGAGAGTTGCGGATCGAGTTTGGCGAGCTCTTCCGGAGAAAGCGGCGTGACACTCTCGGCTATCTCAAGAGGGAATTGCGGCTGCTCGTTTTCCGGAAAGAACGCAATCGTGCCTTCGCGGCGGAAATCGACACGGGACTGCGACTCGGTTTCGATCTCATGAATGTACTCGGGATACATGCGGGCACTTGCAATGGCGAACGGCTGCAACTCGGGAGGCGTGTGCGGATCGCAATGGGCAATCATGCCCGCAGCGGCGTAGGAAGCTTCATGCGCGGGTTCGTGACTATCGAGCACCAGAACGTTTGCGCCATCCCGGTGTAACTCCAGGGCGAGCGACACTCCAATGATCCCCGCGCCGATTACGATCACGTCCCAGTTCTTCATGACCAGATTGTAAAGGCAAGTGTGTGTCGAAGGTTTTCAGCAGCCGGGGCCACCCCCTTAGCGAATCTTCAAGCATTCAGCATCGTTGCCGCCACTCTAGCGACTTCCGGTGGCTGATTTCGAATTGTCTTTTGGGAGAGCAGTGGCGTCGAGGTGCGTGGTTGTGAGCTTATTCTGTGCTTCGCCATCGCCTTCGACAAGCTTGGAGAAGATCACGAGACGCTCGGGCGCGGGGCCTATGTAGTACGTCGGATAACAGGTGATGAGCGTCAGTCGGCCTTCGGTCGTTGGCTGAATCACGGAGACATCGCTTGGCGAAACGATCTTCTTTCCGGTGACCTCGTACTTGTAGCTCTTGCCGTTGCGCTGCACCAGGAGGTCGTCACCCTTTGTCAATTCGTAGATATGACGGAAGAAAGTGTCACGATGCGCAGTGATGACGGAATTGCCAAGCTCACCGGGGGCAGCAGTGTTCTCAATGTGTCCGGGACCAAGTAGAAGCTTCTTGCGCGAGGTGCCTTCGACGATCACTGCCAGGAGATTAATTTTCGGAATTGAGAGACGTGTGAGACCGTCGTCAGCAGCGGCCTCAGTTGCGGGATCCTGCGACGAGCGCTCTTGCTGTGCCTGCCATTGACGATGCAGGCTGCGCTGCTCAAAGTACATTTGGCCGTATTGCGTGGCTACGTATCCGAGCAACACGAGGCCAAGAACGATGAAAGCCGTCGGCAGATACCGTTTGATTTTGTTGTAATTGATTTTGTTGTAGTCAGCGTTCCGCATCTTCAACGAGGCTCTCCGCTTTATAAATCATTGATCCGAGACATACCGAAAATTGTTAGGCCTTCATAGGATGCGCCAAAGCAGAGTCTCGCGCCCATATAACGAGAGCAGACGTCCGTGTTGATCGGAGTGAACGCTGCACGGCGTGAACCTCGCGACGCACTAGCCTGCTATTCAGTCGTCTGCGTCCAAGCGGTCCTTGCCAACGAGATCTTGCGTTATGCGCAACAAGAAAGTTCCTCTGCTAGAAACACAGAGGGGCTTTACGGTGAGGGGTTCCGCATAATTCCAAGAGAAGTGCGGCAGACGGGGTCAGCGCGTTCTCATAGCAGAGGCTACTCCGCCGAGCAGCACGCCAAAACCAATCACCGAAAGCAGTGGCAAAGCGCCTCCTGAACTGGGCAAACCGTCCTCGTTCTGAGGGTCACCATCGATGGGAGGACCGGCTACACTGGCCATTCTTACGATTGGGGCATCGGTGTTGTATGCCATGCCGCCTGGGCGGGCAGCAGGCGGGGCGGAGGTGCTCCTCGGCGGAAGGATATTGAACTGTACAACGGAACGCGCTCCAGGGATCGGAGTCTCATTGGCGTC